>BDTD01000016.1 GCA_002897635.1 bacterium BMS3Abin11
CAATTCGGTAGGCGACAATGGTACGGAACAGGTTTTCAAAGGCACTGGTATTGAGGATATTCTCTTCATCAGGCGTCCAGAAAGCAGCACTAATAAGAGGTTCGAACTCAATGCGAGCCATGAAGCGCAGGCCTGCCATGTTGAGATAATCGGGTGCGAAATCGAAATCGATTTCCATCTCCCAGCCACGGGTGTCGACGATTTTGAATTCCTGTCCAGGTGCATGAAAGACACGTGTGACAACAACGTTTTTTTTCTGAGGTGAGTCTGTAATACACAGCTCACCGAAACGTTCCAGAATGGCTTTATGCTGGATTTTACTGAGACCAGTGAAACGGTAAGGCCCACCGACAAGGTCAATTAGTATCGATTTCCCCCCCCACGTCTCACCGCCCGGACGGGCAGGGAATAGTTCAGGGTATTCGATAAACTGTTCACCGAAGTTATTGTTGTTCATATGTGATAGTTAACGCTTTCCTGTTGGAGTGGGTTATATTATCTTTCGTCGGATCAGTTTCCCTATCACTTGCGAAGCTGATATTGCCGAATCGGCATTTTCGGCAATATCAGCGCGGGTGACATAATGAAGACCGCCTTTGCGTGGATAGCAACCAATCAGCCGGTGGGCAATTAGCCTGTTATTGTGAGCGCGTTTTATCAGGATATCGCCAGGTAAATATATCCGCTGCCTGCTGACCTGAATAACCGCACCATCATTAATCAGCGGTATCATACAGATACCGCTAATTCGTACCTTAAATGGTGCCTCATCAGCCAATAATTACAGGCCTGTATCGATAGTATTAATCACAGAGTATTGAGCTTAAGTATATATTAATTTCAGGAATCATTGGGGGTCAGCCATTGGTTTCTGTATTGATAATTATCGATTAGCGGCTATAATCAGCTTACGAACGGTATGTTGGTGAACCGTTTTTTTTGAGGTAAGGGTATAAAAAATGACCTGACCCCAATGGTTTCTGAATAAGTAAGAATGTTTTCTTATTTAGATGGCATTTTGTTATTCTTTGCCCGTTTTACAAGCACGAATGGTGCTACTTTACTGTTTAGGAGCAATTGATGGATCGATGTATTCAATCACAAATGAAAGCGCTTGGAATATCGAAAACGATCCGAGTTCTTGGCCTGGTTGTTATGCTGGCCGCTCAACTTGCGCTAGTGAATACGCCTGCCCGTGCGGCCACCATCGCCCCTGACACGTTTGTAGACGAATATGGTACAGGTGCCAGTTGTTCGCTACGTGAGGCAATTCAGTCGATAAATTCCGGCGCTGATTTCGACGGGTGTACTGCGACTGGTGTCTATGGCACTTCCGACACGATTAATCTGGCCACGGGCACCTATCTTTTAAGCCTGGCGTCTACGGGAGCCGGGAATAACGGCGGTGACCTTGATATAACCACAAACGTGACGCTGAACGGGTTTGGTGGGAACCTGAGTGGCACGATAATCGATGCCCAGAATTTGTTCCGGGTCATCGAGGTCAATAATGGTCCAAAAAATGTGATATTCAATGACATCGTGTTTACCCGTGGATTAGGAAATAACACGAACTATAGGGGTGCTGGAATCAATGTGCGGAATGCTACGCTGACTATTAACAGATCCCGGATCTCGGAAAATGTGAATTCAGGGAGCCAAGGTGCAGGTGGCATCGGTGTTAGTGGTGGAAGTGGTAACCTGACTGTCAATGATAGTTTGATCTTTGGTAATACCAATGCTTCTACTATCGTCGGTGCTGGTATAGACGTAAATGGAGGTACTCTTTCAATCACAAACAGCACATTCAGCGGCAATATTGGTACTGGCCCTGATCTGTATACCTACAGTTATGGTTCAGGTTCTGCGACTATTGCGCACGTCACGATGACAGATACTATAAATACTGCCAATAATTTTGATGGGAATTATGCCGCTGTATTTTTAAACAGCATCCTCAACGACGGTTGCACCAGGGAAGTTACAGACAATGGGTACAACCGGTTTGCAGGCACTGCGTGTGTTGGTACGCTAGCCGCCACAAGTCAGGAAAATATCACACCCGTAGTATTCCCCGCACTGGCATTGAACGGCGGTACTACCGGGAACCACGCCATCGACAATACTACAACGCTGTTATACGACCAGATCCCGTCTGGCAGCAATGGCTGCGGTACTACCTACACTAAAGACCAGCGTGGTGCTACCCGGCCAGACACAGTAAACAATAGCAACTGTGACATCGGCGCATTCGAATACGATCCCACCTTTACCCAGGCAGTGATCACCGCCTTTCGCGCATTGACGACATCGGGTGGTACGGTATTGGAGTGGGAAACGGGCAGCGAAGTCGGCACGGCCGGCTTTTACGTCAAACGGCGTGACAGGACGAAGAAACGTTTCGTTCGCGTCAACGACGAGCTGGTGCCGTCGGTGGGTGTCCCGCAGGGCGGTACTTACCGGATAATCGACCCAAAGGCTGTGTCGGGCGAGAGCTATCGCTACAAGCTGGTTGAACTGGAGTACAGCGGCAAGAAGAACCGCTATGGACCCTACGAGGTAACGGTAGACGGTGAGGGTTATGGTCGTGAAGATCCTGAGGGTGAAAAACCTCCTGTACCGGTGGGCGTTACCTCAAGCGCATTGGAACACCGACCCTCAAAAGCAAAACGCAAGCATTCACACGCCAACCATGAAGCCCGCAAGGCGGCACGTAAAGCGAAGCGTAAAAAGCATAAAGGCTCTGCCCTGAAGCTGGGCGTCCAGGAAGCCGGCCTGTATTTTGTCAGTACTGCCGAAATGGCCACCGCATTTGGTGTCCCGGAGGCCCGCGTGCAACGTCAATTACGCCGCGGCCGTTTGAAGCTTAAGAACCGGGGTGAAACGGTTGCCTGGCATGCCGCAGAAGACATTAGCGGTCTGTATTTCTATGGTGAAGCCATCGACAGTCCGTTCACACGGGACAACGTGTACTGGATCAAGAGGGGCAAGGGCCTGATGATGGCCGAAGCCGATGGAGGTGCCCCTGCGCCAGTATCGGGTCAGTCGTTCCTCGACGAGGCAGTGTTCGAGGAGGATCGAATCCCTGCGACAGCGATCACATCGGATCCTGACAGCGATTACTGGTACTGGAAACGAATCCTGGCCGGCCTGGCAGGATGGGAGACGGCAAGTTTTGACCTGCCAGTAAAGGGGGTTGCGGACAGCAATGCAACACTGACCATTCATCTCAAGGGTGCCGGTCTGGCGGGATTTGGTAAGTCCTTTGAAGTCGAAGTCGCGCTCAACGGTATCGTGGTTGGTGGTGAGAGTTGGTCGGGTACGGAGCCAGTAGCACTGGAGATCCCGGTAACCTTACAGGCGGGCAATAACCAGGTGGTAGTGACTGGCCTGAACAAGGCGGGCGCAGACCCTGCCTATATCCTTGTTGATAGCATCGATGTACGCTACCAACGTCAATACGAAGCGGTTGCTGGTGAGTTGACCCTGCGCGGGGATGGCAATGATGTAGTAACAGTATCTGGTGTAGACGGGATACTGCCCCGTGTGCTGGACATCAGCGTGCCGAAAACGCCGGTCTGGCTGAGGAACATCACTGCTGACAGTACGACGACGAGTTTTGTGCCCGGGGCTCCGGAACGTACTTACCTTGTGGCTGATAGCAGCGCAGTAAAGACACCGGCATGGCTAGTAGCTGATGTAGCCACCAGGTACCGAAAACGGGGTGTCAAAGCCGAGTATCTGGTGATCGCACCTACTGAATGGACAGAGGCAGCCCAGGCGCTGGCCGATCTGCGTACTGGCAGTGGACTTAGCACGGCAGTCGTCGCGCTGGAAGATATCTACGACGAAATGTCGGATGGAATTGCGACGCCACATGCGATCAAGGATTTCCTTGCGCGGATGTACCGTAAAGGCCACGGTCGGTTGAAGTATGTCGTGCTACTGGGTGAAGGCAGTATGGATTATCGTGACCTGCTGGGGAATGGAGACAGTATTGTACCACCCTGGATGGCAGGGACGCCGAGCGGGCTGTTTGCATCGGACCTGGGTTATGGGGACGTGAAAGGCACAGTAGCTCCGGAGATCGTAGTGTCGCGAATACCAGTGGAATCGGAGCAGGAAATTGCCGATTATGTAGCGAAGCTGGTTGCGCATGAGGGATCTGGGCTGGACAAGGTCGTTGTACTCGCCGATGTAGCGGACATCGCGGGTAATTTCCCTGCGGATGCTGAGGCCATTGCGACGATGTTGCCGTCTGGGGTACCTGTGGATCGTATCTACGTTCAGGATGCACCGCCGTACTCGTCACCCTATTACTCTTTTGCGGATGCACGCACACGGTTGCATGCGGCGTTTTCCGAGGGGGTGGGTTTGATCAACTATAGCGGCCATGCAGGCATACGGGTTATGGGATCTACCGGCCTGTTGCGTGATTCAGATATCGCGGGACTGGGCAACGCCGGGCAGTATCCAGTGCTGCTGGCACTGACCTGTGTGCTGAACCGTTTTGACCTTGCGGGCTTCGACTCACTGGGTGAGCAACTTGTGCTGAGTCCTGTGGCGGGTGCAGTGGCTGTGCTGGCCCCATCGGGATTGTCGATCGACAGTGCCGCACAGCTTTTAAACCAGGCGCTGATGCGGGCTATTTATGGCCATGGCGATGCCATACTTGGTGATGTTATTCTGCGTGCGCTTGATGAGTATGTTGACAGTGGCCAGACCCCCTACATGGCAGCTATCTACAACCTGCTTGGTGATCCGTATGTAAGGCTGAATATTACACAGACAGACCCGACTTTAAAATCGGCTGACGCTTCGTCAGACCGTAAAAGATCACGAAAGAGGGAACGAAAAAGAGCTCGTCAGAACAGACTGAAAAACCATCATCAGAATAGAATCGAACGGCAACGCCAGAATAGAGTCGAAAGCCGACGTGAGAGCGGAATAAGGGTTCTGCCAGATGACTGATCAGGATGTTCAGAATAGGAAACCGTATACAGGCACTTCATTGGCAGGTATCGAGGGGCGGCGTCTGCCCTATATATCACCAAAAATCCTGTCACGGGAAAAGCTTGAATCTATTGCTGGACTCTGCACCAAGTCGACGGCAGGGGTTTTTACATGTGATCCAGTCAATGGTGGTGTAGTCAGCTCATGAGAATGTCGAAAGAAGCTGAAAAAGATGCCGATGTGCACAGCAGGCAATTGTCTGCTATTAGATTGGGCCTACATATCCGTTGGCGCAAGGTTGGCGATGAAGGTGTTGTACTGAATCAGGACAAAGGTGAAGTACTGGTTCTAAACGCGCTGGGTACTCACATCATTGAGTTGCTTGGTCAGGGACTGAATACTGGTCAACTCAATGATGCCTTGCTCCCCGAATATGATATCGACCGATCCACGCTGGAAGCGGATATTGAGTGTTTCCTGCACGAACTGGTTGAGACTGGCGTAGCAAATATCCCTTGGCGGGGGGGGGTGTGAATGCACTACGGTGACCTGGTAGAGCGTCTTTATCGTGAGAACAAGCTGTTCTCTGTTCTGTTGGAATTGACCTACCGCTGCAACCTCGACTGTTTCATTTGCTACAACGATCGTGAGCGAGCAGGCAAACCCTTATCTCTTGATCAGTACTATCAACTCCTGCAGGATCTTAATGAAATGCAGGTGATGAATATCACTTTGTCCGGTGGCGAGCCGCTGGCACACCCGGATTTCTGGAAGATCGGTGCACGCGGGCGAGCACGGGGCTTTGTCATGCGCATCAAGTCGAACGGTCATGCATTGAGACCAGAGGTGATCCAGCGCCTGCAGAAAGAAATTGACCCGTATAGTGTAGAAATCAGCCTGCACGGTGCGACGGCAGAAACTCATGACCGGCAGACAAGGAGTCCTGGCAGCTTTATGCAACTGAGACAAAACCTGCTGCACATGAAAAAAGCAGGGTTGAGAGTTCAGCTCAACTGTCCATTGACTCGCTGGGCTGAGCCAGAGGTCGAGATGATATACGAGATAGCCGATGAACTGGGTTATCCCCTGATCTTCGATTCACATATCACGCCCCGTGACAATGGTGACAAAGAACCCCAGTCGATTGCTCCGACCGATGAAGGTCTGCGAAAGCTGTTTCATCTTCAGAAAATACGTGGTGCACTTGTCGAACCGGTTTGCGGGAATGATCAGTCGAATACCCAGACGGCTGAACGAAAGCACTGCGGAACAGGCTCGATGACACTGGCTATTGACCCATACGGCACTGTCTACCCCTGTGTGGCCTTACGACGCCCGGCAGGATCACTTCATGAACATTCCGTAACTGAAATCTGGGATGAATCTATTGCCCTGAAAGGTATTCGAAAACTGGCTATTGAAGCGGCAAGTAATGTGGCATCGTTGGGACCGTACACAGCGATGGGAGGGTTTTGCCCTGGTCTGTCGGATATGCTCTGTGGCGACCCGGCTACCGTGCATCCTGGCGTCATCCACGTTGGGCAACTGAAGAGGGATTGCCTGAAAGACGATAGTATCTAGTTTTCCGGTAGCCTTACACTGGTGAAGTTAATAGTTCAGTAAATCGTCCATCCTGGCTAAAATGAAGTAAGGTACGGTGACAATGATTAAGAACTGAAAGATGATTGTCCATCAGTCTGTCCAGCCGTATGGGGTCCTGGTTAACGAAGGGTGAATTTGCGATGAGCAAAGCCAGCAGGTTCCCCTTGTTGATTGGTGCTATAGAATTTTTCTCATCCTTTACGATCCGGCATATGAGCCCCAGGGGGTATCGGTTCCCTCGGCTGGAGCCGCTACGGAAGGTGCCGGTAAACGGAACCTTCTCGACAAATATGCCATCGTCTGCTGGAAGCAAGGCATTCAGGTCATCGCTGAGTATCGGAAAACCCTGCAGATTGCACAGCGATGCTATTGTGGACTTTCCCGCACCCGAATGTCCCACGAACACCCACGCCTGATTCTCATGCCCAACGACGCCGGCACTATGTAGTAATACTCCACCCAGTTCCAGCAGGCGGTAGGCAACGAGATTTCGAAAGAAATTCTCAAAGACGATACCCGGAAACCAGTGATGATCATTGAGTGGTGTCCACATGGAAGCAGAGATGCTACCTGAAAGGTTCAAGTGTGCGGCAAAGTAAATCCCTGCGACCTGAACTGATTTTTGCTGGTATTCGTAATCCATCGATTCATAGACCCCGCCGCCTGTTTTACCGTGGAGGCTAAATTTCTCTTCATCTATACGACCAATACGAGAATCTACGAAGGGTTTATCACCATGATAGGAAGTTATACAGCAATCACTAAAATGTGATTGCAACGCTACAGCCTGTGATCGACTTAAACCAGTAAAGCGATAAGGTCCCCCGACAAAGTCGATGATGATTGTGTCGTCACCCCATAGGACAATATTGTCTGGATCCGGAAAATTGTCCGGATCCTTCAGAAAGGGTTCGTGACTCATCTATCTACTGTTTTGGTGCAGGAGGGAAGGAATTCTTGAGAGCATATACCAGTTGAACTTCGCGAAAGACCTGAAGCGTTGCAGAAGAGGAATGTTGAAGGTGTTGGTGTGACATGCACCACCTATTACCTTACCTAGTACCTGATTGATAGTAATTGCGCTATCTGGTCTGGATCCAGAATCCGGCTGCGTCAAATATCGTATCTCACCATGACGACGATAAAAAGCAAGCAAACGATGCGATACTAATTGCCTGTCCCATCGCCGAAAAACAATAATATCACCCGGCCAGTACATTTTCTCTGGGCTTATATACAGACATGCTCCATCACTGAACAGTGGTGCCATACAGTCGCCACTTACCGTAACCGGTATTGGCTGCTCATCTGCAAATGAGCGCAGGGATTTGTCAATTTGCTCTAGATTCATCTCACAAGTCTATCGAATTAAAGGGGTCAATTAAAGGGGTCGGTGACAAATGGGAATCATTTCATGCGAAAAGACCCTATTCGCATCGCATCGGATTATATTGATTTGATATAGTATGCCAACACTCAAGGAAGAGTGGAACTATTAAAATAAGGAGGTTATCTATGCCACGAAAGCCACGTGCGTACGTTGCAGGTTTACCCTGTCATGTAATTCAACGTGGAAACAATCATTCAGATTGTTTCTTCTCGAATGAAGACTATCACATATTTCTTAATTATCTGGATGATGCCTGCCAGCGTTATGACGTTGCATTGCATACCTATGTATTAATGAAGAACGGTTATATGCCAAATGAAAGTGACCATTAATTGACTCCATTAATTTCTTGGTAATGCTAAATTCACGTGGTTATAATCAGTCTGTTGTCTCCGCTATGACAGCACACTGTTGTCTGAATGAAATCTGTCTGAGGTATAAAGGATGGTCGAAGAGAATTCATTTTTTCAGGATTTGTCAGAAACTGAATTATCAGAAATAAAATCAAATTCAACAACTAAAAATTTTGCGAAGGATGAGCTTATCTTTTCGGAAGGTGACGAGGTGGATTCCTTTTATGTGATTGAATCAGGCTCAGTATCAATAGATATAGACAAGTCTGGCAAGAATGAGCAGATATGCTTACTTGGCAAGGGTGATTACTTTGGTGAAATGGCTATCTTTACAAGAGATAAGCGCACTGCATCGGCAACTGCGAAAAATGACACGGCTTTATTATGTATCGATAAAACAGAATTTCTGTCTTTTGTTGAGTCCAATGCGGCAGTAGCAGAAAAGATAAATATTGTTCTTGCAACAAGGAATGAAGAGCTTTTATTGAAAGAGAATCTAATTGCTGTAACGGGAATTGATGCGAAAAAATTTCACATTAGTATAAAGGGTGACCCATCGCTACGTGAATCAGCATTTGTCCGTGAACGATATGAGAGTGTGGTTGATAAAGTATTACCACAGTTAATACCAAACCTTGAAGACCTGCTACTCAACAGATGTATTTATAGTCTAACGATAAATTTTAATAGCGGTGAGATCAGAACAAGTTCAATCTTTGATCCGTTCAATGATGCAATTCATACGGTCAATAAACTGATAAATAAGTCATATATTGAGCGTCATTTCCCATTGATAAATTATGACGAGAAGTCTGCCTTTATCCGCCGTATATTTGATTTTGTTTCCAGTGATGACTTGTTCAACGCCATACCAACGCACCTGAAAAATATTTTTAGCAAATTTCATGATGACTGGCAGTCGATAGAAAAGGAGGGAATCACCCAGGTACTGTCGCAACTCAGTACATTGCGAAGTATCGAGAGTTTTTATTTGAGAAATTTCAGTATTGGAATTATTCAGGATGCTATTAGAATGCAATTTAATTGCGACGGGACACACTTCGTCAGCTCAGAAGACTATCAACAGTTTCTCAAAGATAATTTGTGAGGGGGAAAGTTGTAGGAGTGCCGTCTTGGCGCGATAACTACAGGCCAGGTTTCTGAATCGCGCCGAGATGGCACTTATATGGGCCCCGCCTGTTTTGCAAGAAAAAAATAGCCGAAGAATCGACTGCACGCTTATATCCGGCTTCTAGTTGGTTTGCTGGCTGAGCGCTGGTTCTTTTTTGCCCAGGCGAATCATCCGCAGAATCTTTATTATCAGTTGGTTTAAAAGCAGGGGAAGGGGGAAAAGAAATTAAAAATCGATAGTGTGAGGTAATATTGTAGTTCGAACTTATTCGGACAAGATCTGTGCGAATTCATTCGTACCCACAAAAAACCAGATCCATCACTGTCGTACCACCCAGTTTTTGATTTTCTTTTCCCCTTTCCCCTTTCCCCTTTCCCCTTTAATCTTTCCCCTGCCTTACTTGACTGAATAGTTCTTATTCCGCATCATGCGGTATCCAGCGAATTTCATTCCCAGAACAATAAAGGTGACATCATTGAACACCCGACTCAAGCTATCTATTTTCCTGATTTCTTTCTCATTTCTGTTAACTTCCTGTAGCGACAAGCCGGAGCAGGTTCAGCAGGCTGCACCTGAAGTGACGGTAGTAAAAATCAAGCCAGAGGATACCCCGGTGGTTAGCGAGTACGTGGCCAAGACGGCAAGTTCTCGACGGGTGGAGATTCGCTCGCGGGTCGTCGGTTTTCTTGATAAGAGGGAATACGAAGAAGGCGCCATGGTGGATGTTGGACAGGTATTGTTCCGGATAGACCCCAAACCCTTCGAGGCGCAGCTGGATGCTGCCAAAGCTGAACTCAAGCAACAGGAAGCGCGTATGGAAACGGCAAAGGCTAATCTTGATCGCATTGAGCCGCTGGCAAAACAGAATGCCGTTGCCAAAAAGGAACTCGATGATGCACTGGGCAGCTACCGTTCTGCTGCGGCGGCAGTCGAAGCAGCAAAGGCCAAGGTGGTTCAGGCTGAGCTGGATCTGGGTTATACCACGATTACTTCACCTGTTCATGGTTTATCCAGTTTTGCCAATCTGCGGGAAGGGGCCTTTGTCGGTCAGGGAACGGACAGCCTGCTGACCTATGTGGCTCAGATCGACCCTATGTGGATAGAGTTCAGCATTTCTGAGAATCAGCTACTCAAGCATAGGAAAAATGTTATTAATGGAAAATTGGTTGACCCAAAAAATGGTGATTTTGTAGTAGAGATTGTTCTGGCCGATGGTACAGTTTATCCGCAAAAAGGACACATCACCTTTGCCGACGCGTCACTCAGCGAGGAGACGGGAACCTTCCTGATACGTGCAGAGATTGCGAACCCTGATAAAAACCTCCGTCCTGGCATGTTTGTCCGCGCAAACCTCAAAGGCGCTTTCCGGCCAAATGCCATCCTGGTGCCTCAGCGTGCTGTACAACAGGGAGCCAAAGGCAGTTTTGTCTGGGAAATAGATAATGAAGGCAAGGCGGAATTTCAACCGATTACTTTAGGTCCCTGGTATGGCGATCAGTGGTTTATTACTGAAGGACTCGAGGGGGGAGAGACAGTTGTTGTTAATGGTGCGCTGAAACTACGCGCTGGCGTGCTGGTGAAAATTGTTGATACGAACGGTAAAGATAAGAAATCTTCCAGCGAAAAGGCAGAATAGCAGTGATCTCTGCAACCTTTATCAATCGGCCGATACTGTCATCGGTGCTTTCCATCGTCGTCGTCATTGGCGGCCTTGTCACCCTCGGTGGCCTGCCGGTCAATCAGTACCCGGCGATCACACCGGTACAGGTTACCGTTAGTGCCAGTTACCCCGGTGCAGATGCCGAGACGGTAGCCAATACCGTTGCCGCACCGATCGAAACCCAGGTCAACGGCGCCGATAATATGCTGTACATGCAGTCTACCTCTTCGGCTACTGGAGAGATGTCCCTGACTGTTTATTTTGATATTGATACCGATCCGGACACAGCGGAGGTACAGGTCAATAACCGGGTCAGCCTGGCTTTGCCTGAACTACCAGATATCGTACGCAGCACGGGTGTCAAAGTACAAAAACGTTCTGCCAGTATTTTGATGTTGATCGGGCTTTTTTCACCGGACGGCCGTTATGATGAAAAATATATCGGTAACTATGCCAATCTTTACGTATTAGATGCATTAAAGCGTGTAAAGGGTGCCAACCAGGCGTCAATAATGGGTCTGCCGGATCTGGCAATGCGCATATGGCTACAACCAGATCGTATGGCCAGCCTGGGCATCACTACGAGTGATATACAGAAGGCAGTGAGTGAGCAAAACCAGCAGTTCGGCGCCGGTAGACTGGGTGCATCACCGACAAATGAACCAGTAGAAATGACCTTTCCGGTAGTAACTGGAGGGCGTTTCTCCGATCCTGAAGAGTTTGAAAATATCATCCTCAGGGCGGATGCAAAAGGCACGGCAATCGTTCGTCTGAAAGACGTGGCACGTGCTGTAGAAGGTCAGAAATCCTACATGCTGCGCTCATCCCTGAATGGCAGTCCTGCGACCTTCATCGCGGTTTATCAGCAGCCGGGTTCCAATGCGCTGGAAGTGGCGGCGAATGTCGAAAAAATGATGGGGAAGCTGAAAAAGAGCTTCCCGGAAGGCATCGATTACCAGGTGTCTTTTGATACAACCAAGGTCATTAAGGCCTCGATTGATGAGGTGTTTGAAACCCTGATCATTGCCATCATCCTGGTGGTGCTGGTGACCTATCTGTTCCTGCAAAAAGTAAACACAACACTGATTCCGACCATCGCCATCATTGTTTCCATCATCGGTACATTTATCGGCATGGGTGCGCTGGGTTTCACCATCAATCTACTGACCCTGTTCGGGCTGGTGCTGGCGATTGGTATCGTCTGTGATGATGCCATTGTGGTGGTGGAGAATGTCGAGCGCAATATCGATGAGTTTGGTTTATCACCGAAAGATGCGACTTTTCGTGCCATGGAAGAGGTGACCGGGCCAGTGATTGCCACCACGCTGGTACTGATAGCGGTCTTTGTTCCTGTCGCCTTCCTCAGTGGTACCACCGGTGTATTGTACAAACAGTTTGCTATTACGATTGCGATTTCGGTGGCGATTTCCAGTTTTGTTGCCCTGACACTGACGCCTGCACTGGCCGCTATATTAATTAAACCCTCAAAAGGTGAGCCGGGTGCTTTCTTTCGCTGGTTCAATAAATGGTTAGACGGAATAACCAGTAGTTATGCCGGTGGCGTAACCCTGACCCTGAAGCGCAGTGGTGTGGGGCTGGCTGTTCTTGTTGCGATGTTGTTTGCCATTTTCACATTATTCAAGACCATCCCGGGCAGTTTTGTGCCCGCAGAAGATCAGGGTTACATATTTGCTGCGGTCGAGCTGCCTGATGGAGCCAGTCTGGATCGCAGTCAGGCATTGACGGAACAGGTAGCAGAGATATTCGCTGAACATCCTGCGGTTAAAGATTATTCCGCATTAGCCGGTTTCAGCCTGATCGATGGCCAGTTTAAGACCAATACCGGCACTGTGTTTATTGCGCTGAAAGATTTTGATGAGCGCAAGCAGGAAGGGTTGACTGTTAATGATCTGTTCAAATTTGCCGTACCCAGGCTGAAGAAACTAAAAGACGGTATCGCCTTTCCTGTTAACCCACCCTCAATCCCGGGGCTGGGGACCCAGGGTGGTTTCGAGTTCTGGTTACAGAACCGTGGGCAGGGAGGGGCAACCAGGCTTGCTCAAGTAACCAAAGAGATTATCGCCAAAGCAAATGAACGCCCCGAAGTGACGCGATTGAATACCACCTTCAATGCTTCATCCCGCCAGTTAAAGGCCAATGTTGATCGATCAAAAACCGAGGCTCTGGGGCTTTCTGTGCCAGATGTCTATGCTGCGTTACAAACCTTATTTGGTTCTCTCTACGTCAGTCAATACAACAAGTATGGCCGCGTCTGGCAGGTTATTCTTCAGGCCGAGCCTGATTTCAGAGAAAAACCGGAGGACATACAGAATATCTATGTGCGCCAGAAAGAAGGGAAAATGGTTCCTCTCTCCTCGGTAGTCACGACTGAGTATGTGACCGGCCCGGATCTGTTACCGCGCTTTAACGGTTTCATGGCTGCCAAGATTACCGGCGATGCAAATACCGGTTTCAGTTCCGGTCAGTCTATTAGCACAATGGAGGAAGTGGCTAACGAAGTCAGTCCCGATGGTTTTACCTATTCCTGGGCAGGGCAGGCCTATGAAGAGAAGAAAGCCAGCGGTTCATCGGCCATCATCTTTGTTTTTGCACTGATTATGGTGTTTTTAATCCTTGCCGCACAATACGAACAATGGTCGCTGCCGGTTGCTGTATTGACTGCTGTACCGTTTGGCATATTTGGTGCGCTGGTGGCAGTCTGGTTGCGCGGTATGGAGAATGATGTCTATTTCCAGATTGGTTTGATTACGCTAATTGGCCTGTCAGCCAAGAATGCCATTTTGATCGTAGAGTTTGCTGAACTGAAGTATAACGAAGGTGCATCGGCCTTCGATGCAGCAGTAGATGCGGCGCGCCTGCGCCTGCGGCCGATACTGATGACATCCCTGTCATTTATACTGGGTTCCATGCCACTGGTGCTGGCATCCGGTGCCGGTGCGGCGGCCAGGCATTCGATAGGTACAGGTATTATCGGCGGCATGATCGCGGCTACGTCGCTGGCGTTATTTTTTGTACCGTTGTTTTATTTTCTGGTGATTAGCATGAAGGAAAGGGTCAGTGGGGCAGGAGGAAAGGAGGAAAGGGTAAAGGTGGAAAGGAACGTATGAAAAACGAACTATTAATCATGAAGAGAAAAAAAGTTGAGAATGATGAGGGCAGCAGTAAGTTAAAAAGAATACTGAAACGGGTTTCCTTTCCCCTTTCCCCTTTCCTCCTTTCCTCCTTCTTTTTGTTTACCCTCGGGCTATCAGGCTGCATGGTCGGCCCAGATTATGAAAAACCGGAAGTTGATACCCCGGCTGCCTGGCGTTTTCAGGTAACTGATGCGGCAGATACAGTAAATACTGCCTGGTGGAATCAGTTTAATGATCCGGTACTGGATCAGTTGGTAGAAGATGCACTGGACAATAACAAAGACGTGCGTATCGCAGCAGCCCGTGTTGAGGAGTTTGCCGCTCGGGTCAATATCGCACGTTCCGGTCTGTTTCCGCAGTTTGGCTATAACGGGTCGGCTGATCGCAGCAAGGCTTCGTTAGATACGGTATCCGGTGTACCTGCAGGTATCTCACGCACTAATGACCTTTATAACGCCTCGCTCAATGTCGGCTGGGAGCTTGATCTATGGGGCAAGATTCGCCGAGCTACCGAGGCCGCCAGGGCAGAACTGCTGGCATCGGAAGAAGCCAGAAGAACGGTAATATTGTCATTGGTAACGACTGTTGCCAGCAGCTACATCGGGCTGAGAACTCTTGACAGACAACTGGAAATTGCAAAACGCACCCTGAAAATTCGTAAGGATTCGCTCTATCTGTTTGAACTACAGTTTAAGGGGGGTGTTGTATCGAAACTGGAAGTTTCCCAGGTGCGCTCTGAGTATGAACAGGCCGCTGTCAGGGTGCCGGCACTGGAGCGTCAGATAGCTGTTCTTGAGAATGCAATCTCGGTATTGCTTGGCAAAAACCCCGGTAGCATAAGCCGTGGCAAGAGTCTTGATGAGCTGGTTCTGATAAGAATTCCGGGGAATATTCCATCGGAGTTACTTGAACGCCGACCCGATATACGGCTTGCAGAACAGAATCTGATTGCAGCGAATGCCCAGATTGGTGTAGCAAAAGCGCAGTATTTTCCCAGTATTTCTCTGACGGGCCTTTTTGGCTATGCCAGCGTTGCTTTATCTGATTTATTTAATAGCACAGCAAACCTCTGGGGTTTGAATGGGCTGGTGCTCGGTCCTGTTTTTTCCGGTGGCAGATTAACCGGTCAGCTGCGAGTCTCGGAAGCCGTGCAACGCCAGGTATTAATTACTTATCTGCAAACGGTGCAGAATGCCTTCCGTGAAGTCGATGATGCCCTGATCACGACACAGAAAAGGCGCGAAGAACTTGATGCACTGGGTCGTCAGGTGGCCGCCCTGAAAGACTATGCTCGTCTGGCACGACTCAACTACGATGAAGGTCAGGTCAGTTTCATCGAGGTGCTTGATGCAGAGCGTAGACTTTTCGATGTTGAACTGATCGAAACCCAGGGACGCAATGATGTTTATGTTTCGTTGGTCACAATGTATAAGGTTATTGGTGGGGGATGGGTGGTTGAGGCAGAGGGGAGGGTTAATAAATAGCTTCAAGTTTTATTGTAGGTTCGAATTTATTCGGACAATTTCGTGAAAGAATTTCTATTTAACAGTTTTGTGCGAATGAATTCACACCTACATTTCCCCATTCAGCTACCATTCAGCCCCTAAGTCGTATTCTTTCTCCATGGTCAGAAAAACTGATCGTTTGTAAATCAAAAGGAGAATGAAAATGAAATACGCTACTTTAAAAATTCTTGCTATATTTTTTGCTATCGTAATTGTATCGCCTGCCAGGGCAGACTATCAGGAAAGTAGTGATACCTATTATGATCAGGCTAAGGTGCTCTCTGCTGTGCCTGTTTATCAAACCGTGAGTGTTAGTACACCGCGCCGGGAATGCCGTCAGGTACCGGCTGTATACTCTGGTCGAGGACATGCCGGCAATCCTTACAAATCCGCTACACCGATTGTACTTGGTAGTATCGTAGGTGCCGCTATCGGTAATCGGTTCGGACAGGGTACCGGCAAGACTGTTGGTACCATTGCAGGGGGTATACTCGGGGGGTCTGTTGCACGTGATGCTCAGTATCGATACGGTAATCAGTCGCGTGGGCATGCTTATGGACACTCTACCATGCGCACAACGACACGCTGTGACACCTATGAGAATTACCATAATGAAGAAAGGATTGGCGGCTATCAGGTAAAATACCGTTATAATGGCCGTGTTTATCAGACCCGGACTGATACTGACCCGGGTAAGAGGATGCAGGTAAGGGTTAGTGTAGTGCCTGCTGAAGACTAAGTTCTTATTAAGTCCGTCATTGCACCCTTCGGGCATTTCCTGCAGGATGGCTTTAGCCATCCTTGCGGTCACGAGCACCGTAGCGCGGCAATCTCATGATGTATATCCAGCCGTCAGGAGATTGCTTCGTCACTTCTCTACTCACAATGACGGTAGTTAGAAGCCTGGAGTTACGATGCGACTGCTGAGAAATGTTTTTATTATCATGATGCTGATTTCATTTCAGCTGGCCGCCGCTGGTAAGCGTCAGTATTATACAATCGATGAGATGGCATCCCGGATACAGAAGCAAACTGGTGCACAGATTCTCTCGGCAGATATACAACAGACAAAACGGGGAAAGATCTACCGTTTCAAGGTAAATAAGAAAGGTCGTGTCAGGGTATTGCTGATGCGGCCTGATGGGACACGTATCAATCGGAGATAGTAGATCTGATGCGTATCCTTATCATAGAAGATGAAAAGAACTTGCGTGAGCAGTTACTTATGCGGCTACAGAGGCAGGGTTATGCCGTGGATGCAGCGAGTGATGGTGAAGAAGGTCTTTTTCTGGCGATGGAACATCCATTCGATGCCGCTGTCATTGACTTAGGCTTGCCAAAACTGTCTGGTATTGAAGTTATCAGGCAGCTTCGCAGCCAGGGTTCAGTATTGCCAATTCTGATACTGACCGCGCGCTCGCGCTGGGAAGAAAAAGTAGAGGGGCTGGAAGCAGGTGGTGATGATTACCTTGCCAAACCCTTCCATATCGAAGAGTTGCAGGCACGATTACGTGCGTTAATCCGTCGTTCTGTGGGCAGTGGCGACAGTGAGATGCGATGCGGCCCGATCACCTTAAATACACGTAAACAGTCCATAACAGTGGATGGAAAAGAACTCGAGCTGACTGCCTATGAATACAAGGTGATCGAGTATCTCATGTTGCACGCGGGTGAAGTGGTCTCCAAGACGCTGTTGACAGAGCATATTTACGATCAGGACTTTGATCTCGACAGTAATGTCATTGAGGTGTTCATCGGCCGCTTGCGCAAGAAGCTTGACCCCGAAAATATTTACAAACCTATCGAGACATTACGTGGAAGGGGATACCGTTTCACGCTTAGCAGTGAATCCTGGCAGTGAATTTTGAACAGGGCTTCTTTACAAACACGTCTATTACTTACAGCCTCAATCATATTGACTGTCTTTCTGGGCCTGACAGGCATAGCGTTGTTTCAGGCCTTCCAGAGCAGTTCTGAACGAGCAGAGCAGGGAAAACTGGAAGGGCAGTTATATGGCTTGCTGGGTGCAGCTGAGCTTGATTCAGCGGGGAAACTGGTGATGGCATCCGATCTCGCGGAGCCACGATTTTCCCTTCCTGAATCCGGGCTGGTTGCTGAAATAATCGATGATCAGGGCAAGGTTATCTGGCAATCTGTTTCTACTCTGGGAATGAAGCTGCCGGCACAGAAAGTTTTAGGCGTCGATGAATCCCGTTTTCAGCGACTACCGGTAAACGATAACGCATGGTTTAGTTTCAGCTACGGCATTGCCTGGGTTGATGAACAGGGCAAAGAACATCGCTACAGCTTCAGGGTGATGGAAAGCCCGCAGGCCTTTAATCAACAGGCCGAGCAATTTCGCCGGACGCTAATCGTCTGGTTAACGGCTGCTGCTCTGATATTACTGGTAGTACAGGTGATGGTATTGCGCTGGAGCCTGCGGCCGCTAAGGCGTATTGAAGCTGAAGTTCATCAGGTCGAAAGAGGCGAGCGGGAACAATTGACAGAAAATTATCCCAGAGAACTCAACGGGCTTGCCGCCAGCTTAAATTTATTACTGGTCAATGAACGACGCCATTTGCAACGTTACAGAAATACTCTTGCCGACCTCGCACACAGTATAAAGACACCGCTGGCGGTATTGCGCGGTGTGGCAGATTCATCCACCGACAAAGATGGCAACCGGCACGTGATTGAGGAGGAAGTCGGCAGGATGGATAACATTGTTGAATATCAATTGCAGAAAGCAGCCACCGCGGGGAGTACGAGTCTAACATCTGGTATTGCCATATTGCCGGTAGCAGAGCGTTTGATAACCTCTTTGCAAAAAGTCTATCGAGATAAATCTATTTCCTACACCGTGGTAATTGATAAGAAAGCAACTTTCAGAGGTGAGAAAGGTGACCTGATGGAAGTCATCGGCAACCTGCTCGACAATGCAAGCAAATGGTGCAAGTCCAGGGTGTCGTTTACGGTTAAAACACTAAAATCAGAAACAGCCACACAAGATAGACACTCATTTATCATCGAGGATGATGGGCCGGGCATGGCAGAAGATCAACTGGGAAAATTATTACAGCGCGGTGCAAGAGGGGATGTGCAAACGCCGGGGCATGGGATTGGTCTGGCAGTAGTCAGGGAGATTATTGAGGCTTATGGGGGGGAATTGGTGATCGCACGGTCGGAGATGGGAGGGGCCAGGGTTGAGGTGGTGATTTAAGGAGGAAAGGAGAAAGCTTAAAGGAAGTATACAGTCATTTATGGTTTCATCTTTGATGGCAAAAAAAACCCGGCACTAAGCCGGGTTTATTCGGTTACACAATGGTTTTTTATTTATGCTACTAGTTCGCCTTTCATCAGGCTAAATGCCTTTTTTTCAATCTGACGAATACGTTCAGCCGAAACCCCATACTTGTCAGCCAACTCAGTCAGAGTGGTCTTTTTGTCGTCTGGGTTCAACCAGCGCTGCTGGACGATGTCCTGACTGCGCTCATCAAGTTGTGCCAGAGCTGCACTCAGTTTTTCGTGATTACTACTGGTGGCGGTATCCTTTTCATACAGGTTCTCCGGATTGTAACGATTGTCCGCAAGATAGCCTGCTGGTGCAATATAAGCGGTATCGTCATCGATATCCGAGCCCATATCAAAAGCGACATCGGTACCGCTCATGCGAGATTCCATTTCCTGTACCGTCTTTTCAGGTACATCAAGATTGTCAGACAGAGTCTTTACGTCGTCCGGGTTCATCCAGCCCAGGCGTTTGCGGCTCTTACGCAGGTTGAAAAACAGTTTGCGCTGCGCCTTGGTGGTGGCAACTTTGACGATGCGCCAGTTTTTCAACACATAGTCATAGATCTCAGAACGAATCCAGTGCATGGCAAATGACACCAGGCGGACACCGCGATCCGGGTCATAATTCTTTACAGCCTTCATCAGGCCGATGTTGCCTTCCTGGATCAGGTCAGCCAGTGGTAGTCCGTATCCGGTAAATCCCCTGGCAGTACGAACGACAAAACGCATGTGAGAATAGATCAGCTGTCGTGCAGCATCGAGATCTTCCTCGTTGCGATATCGCGTAGCCAGTGATTTTTCTTCATCGGCAGTCAACATGGGCGCTGCATTAACAGTCTGGAGAAAACTCGACAGACCGACATCGACTGGTACAGCCGAAATAACTGGTAGCGTCTTATGCATGGATTTAACCTCCCAAAACAATATATTAAGTATATTTTAGCACTCATAATATTTGAGTGCCAATTTCAACAAAAGTTCAATGGTTTTTGTTGTTGTAAGTTATTGATTTAGCAGGACTCAGGTTTCAAAGGAAAGGAGGAAAGGGGTAAGAAAAAGGGTTGCGATTTTGAATTTCCTTTTCCTCTGCTTTTAAAGGCGCCATCGCGGTGAATGTCCGTAATCCGTGAATCCTAAACCGGTCAGTACCGCCCTTTACCCGGCTCAAACTGCCTGAGGTAAACACCCACGGTAACTCTGGCCGACAACCAGCCAAGCAGTGCACCGCTACTGGTTAATATCAATGATGGTAGGAGTTGCAGGGGATCCAGGCCAAAACTGATGCTGTACAAAGATGACAAAGAGCTGGCGGGTTTACTGATGAAGGAAAAAAGTAGAAAGATCACCAGCAGGGCAAGCAGACCACCGAACAGGCCCTGTAGCATGCCGGAATAGAGGAAGGAGCGGCGCACAAAGGCATCTGTACCACCGATTAGTTTAATGATACGAATTTCCTCCTGTCGGTTTACGATTGCCAGGCGTATGGTGTTACCGATGACCAGGAAAACTCCCAGGCCGAGGATAATGGCAATGACCCAGACAGCACGGGTAGCAAGCTCCAGAAATGCGGTCAGTCGCTTTATCCATTCGAGATCAAACTGCGACAGCTCCACCGGTTCCAGTTTTCCCAGTTCATTGATAAGGCCTGCCAGTTTTTCCGGCGAGCGCGCCACCCTGTCCTCCGGATAGGCCAGTAACACAACCGGCAAAGGGTTATCAGACAGGGAATTCAGCGCATCTTTCAGACCGGATCTTAATTTAAATTCTTCCATTGCCTGATCAGGGGTGATCATCTCTATATATTTTATATCGGGATGCTGTGCAAGAGACTGTTGTAGATCTTTTGCCTGCTTGATGCTTATATCAGGAGTGAGGAAGAGTGAGATTTTTGCTCCATGTTCAAACTCCGCCGTAAATTTATGGATGTTTTCCAGCGTGGCAAACATAGCGCCTGGCAACGCCAGTGCAATGCCAATTACCGAGATACTAAGAACACTTGAGAATGAGTTGCGGCTCAGGTCGCCAAGTGAGCCGACCAGGGTCTGCAGGTGTCGTGTTAGCCAGACGATCATGGTTGTGCGGCATTCGTCTGTTGGGTCATGCGGCCATCCACCAGGGTCAGGCTGCGTTTGCCAAGACGTTTGATATGACGCAGGTCATGGGTGGCGACCAGTACGGTTACACCATGATAATTAAAGTCATGAAACAGGTCGAAAATTTCATCTGAAAGGCCGGAATCAAGGTTTCCCGTTGGTTCATCTGCTACCAGCAGGCTGGGTCGGTTCACCACAGCCCGGGCTATGCCAACACGCTGTTGTTCTCCCCCGGATAAGGTGATGGGTTTAGCCTGGTCGTGGTTTAGCAAGCCGACTTTGTCCAGTGCTGCATGAACCCGGCGACGCAGATCGCGAGGGTGGAAGCCACTGACGATTAAGGGCAGGGCAACATTATCAAAGACACTGAGATTATAGAGTAATTTGTGATCCTGAAAAACCATTCCAATCTGGCGCCTGAAATAGGGTATGGTGCGCCGCTTAAGGCGCCCCAGATTTTGTCCGTTTACGATGACCTGTCCGCTTGTTGCGTGTTCTATCAGGGTAACCAGCCGTAACAGCGTGCTTTTGCCAGCACCGGAATGTCCGGTAAGAAAGACCATCTCACCCTTATTTATTACAAAAGTGACATCACGCAGGGCTTCATGGCCTTCGGGATAGCGTTTTGAGACCTTGCTGAATTCAATCAGCATAAGTGTAGTGTTTCATAGTATTTAACGATTAAGCGTGACGAGAAGCTGTTAGCTACTAGTGCTCCTTCAACCTGATAATGACGGGTTCAGTTAGCTTGTCAAGGCTCATGGCAAGGCGCGCCTCGCAGGCAATGGTTATTCCCTTGTCCAAGAGGCGCAACGTAGTCCATGGGCGTTGACAAGCTAACCCAAAGGGCGCCCCTGTTGTGTCTCGCCGCTTCGTTCCAGCGCTTGCCAAGGGAATAACCATTACCTTCGCACTGCGCCTTGCTGCGAAACGCCACAGGGACGCTGAACCCGTCATTATCAGGTTGAAGGAACACTAGGCAGGTTTCGTAGCGAATGGTTGCTCCCTTTGCAAGGAACCTAACGCCGTAGATGACGGTTTCTCGCCGCGCCCGAAGGGAGGCCCACAAATGGCTCAATACGGCGTTGCAGCTCTTGCCAAGGGAATAACAATTGCCTGCAAACTGCGCCTTGTCTTGAACCATTTGTGAGCCTCTTAATCGTTAAATACTATGAAACACTACACTATAGTGTGTCACGGTTGAACAGGGCGCGGACAAAATCCCCGGCATTGAACTGGCGCAGATCATCAATCCCTTCACCAATTCCGATATAGCGTATGGGTAGTTTTGTTCGTTCAGCAATTGCGATAATAACACCGCCCTTTGCCGTGCCATCGAGCTTGGTCAGGCAAAGACCACTGACATTGACACTTTCATTAAAACCTTGCAGCTGATGGATGGCGTTCTGGCCGATGCCAGCATCCAGCACAAGCAGGACCTCATGTGGTGCACCGGTTATTTTTTTACTGGTTATGCGGTAGATTTTTTCCAGTTCCTGCATCAGGCCAACTGATGTATGCTGGCGTCCTGCGGTATCGATAATAACAATATCGCTGCTGCGAGAGATGGCAGACTCCAGCGCATCGTGAACAACGGCGGCGGCATCCGCACCGGGTTGCTGAGCGATAACATGTACCTGGTTACGCTCGCCCCATATTTTTAACTGTTCACTGGCCGCAGCACGGAAGGTATCTCCTGCTGCAAGCAGGACAGACTTACCCTGTTGTACCAGCTGTGCGGTAATCTTGCCGATGGAAGTAGTTTTACCGGCACCGTTAATGCCGATCACCAGAATAACAAATGGTTTTGTAGTCTCTGGGATCTCAAGTGGTACTTCAACCGGCTGCATGATTTCAAGGATGACCTCTTCCAGTGCAGGGTAAAGTGCTTCGGCATCCGTAATACGGTCGCGGCGGATGATGCTGTTCAGCCTTTGCATGATTTTCATGCTGGTTTCTACACCGACATCGGCTAGAATAAGCAGCTCTTCCAGTTCATCGAGTGTTTGCTGGTCAATCTTTTTCCCAGCGCCAAATAGACCTGAGAGGCCACCTGACAGGGACTGCCGCGTGCGTGACAGGCTGTCGCGTAGACGCGAGAACAACCTGGGCTTGTTATTGTCTATGGTACGATCCTCCGAATACATAGGGCACCACTATTAATCCATGAATATTCATCTTGCATCACAAATCGTCCCTTTCTGCGTTAAGAATCTTCGCAATAGCCTGGCTATTATGGGCGATCATTGCCTTGATATGTACGATTTGGGATACAATACTGATCTATCCAGAATTAATAGTGGTGCCCTGTATCGTACCATTCCCGGCAATGCTGAATGAAGGTAATAAGAGTGTTTCACACTGACTATATTGATTTATTTTAAGGAAATAATAATGACAGGACAATCTCTGAAAAAAGTCGTGAATTATTTTGTTATCGCATTTATAGCGCTATATGTCTCCGCCGCTACCGCATCAGAAAGTACCGGTGTAACAGAGGCAGTACTGGATAATGGGATGAAAATTCTGATTAAGCCGGATCACCGGGCCCCGGTTGTTGTGGCTCAGGTCTGGTATAGAATTGGAAGCAGTTATGAGCCGGAGGGTATAACCGGTGTGTCCCACGTGCTTGAGCATATGATGTTCAAAGGTACAAAACGATACGGTAAAGGCGAATTCAGTCGAATTATCGCAGAAAATGGTGGCCGAGAAAATGCCTTTACAGGCAGAGATTACACCGCCTATTTTCAGACACTGGAGAAAAGTCGGCTGGCCATCAGTATGGAACTTGAGTCAGATCGAATGCGGGGCATGCTGCTGGATGAGAAAGAATTCGCCAAAGAATTGCAGGTGGTTATCGAAGAGCGTCGTATGCGTACCGAAGATAAAGCTGAAAGTAAGGTCTATGAAAAATTTAATGAAGCCGCCTTTCCGGGGCACCCTTACGGCAGGCCAGTCATTGGCTGGATGCGTGACCTGAAAAAACTAAAAGTTGCCGATTTGCAAAAATGGTATCAGCGCTACTATTCACCGGCAAATGCAATCCTCGTCGTGGTGGGTGATGTAAAGCCGGATGAAGTGATCGCCATGGCAAAAAAGTATTTCGGACCGATAAAAGGTTCTAAAGTCGAAACGCCGCAACAATTTAAAGTAGCGAAGCAGATAGCTACCAAAAGAATCTCCGTTAAGGCTCCGGCCAACCTGCCGTATGTCATCCTTGGTTTTCATGTCCCGGCGGTTGCTGACAGGCCAAAGCACGAATGGGAACCTTATGCCCTTGAGTTGTTGTCGGCTATTCTGGATGGTGGCAACGCTGCACGCTTTGCAGATCAGCTCATTCGTGGGCAGCAGGTTGCAACAACGGTTAGCGCTTCATATGATCCATTTGCGCGGCTTGCAGGATACTTCCTTATCGACGGTAATCCAGCCCGCAGGACAGACATAGTACAACTGGAAAAGGCGATACTTGAACAACTTAAACATCTCAAGGAAAAACCGGTTAGTAATAAGGAGCTACAGAGAGTCAAAGCGCAGGTGATCGCTGCCGATGTTTATGAACGCGATTCGGTATTCTATCAGGGGATGAAGCTGGGCCTTCTGGAGACCACGCTTAATGACTGGCGCCTGGTTGAAAACCATGCAAAAAGACTGCGCGCGGTTACGGCTGAGCAGATAATGTCAGTCGCTAAAAAGTATTTTATACCAGAAAATATGACTGTAGCTGTGCTGGATCCTCAGCCTATACCGACAGATAAGCCGACAAAAAAGTCAGTAAGTGAGGAGTAGCAGAATGCGAACTAAAGCGATCAAATTTTTTATTCTGATATTGGTTTTCCCTGTTATTGCATCAGCGGCACCAAAAATTGAGCATTGGGTCACTGACAACGGCGCACGCGTTTACTTTATAGAGACCCACGCGCTACCGATGGTCGACATAAATATGGTTTTCAATGCTGCCAGTGCTCGTGAACCAGCAGATAAACAGGGCCTGGCGATGCTAACCAGTGACATGCTGCTGGAAGGAAGTGCTGATCTGGATAGCAAGGCGGTTGCAGAAGGCTTTGAAGACAGGGGGGCAGAAATTAGTACCAGCAGTCTCAGGGATATGGCTACGGTCAGTTTACGCAGCCTGTCGGGAAAGGAATACCTTGAGCCAGTAGTCGAGTTACTGGCAAAAGTGATTGCCTATCCAAAATTTCCTGAAAAAAATCTTGAGAGAGAAAAGGCACGTTCCCTGCAATCGCTGGACTATAGCCTGCAACAACCTGCCACGGTTGCTAAGCGTAGACTCTATGAGTTGCTCTATCGTGGTCATCCCTATGCAAACCATCCATCGGGCACGTACGAGAGTATCAAGTCCATCCGCAGAGCAGATTTACAGGATTTTTATAAGCAGTTCTATGTTGCTAGCAATATGGTGATTGCACTGGTCGGTGATCTTAGCCTGGTGCAGGCAAAGCAACTGGCTAAACGGTTAAGTAAGCCATTAAAAAAAGGCATGCCAGCAGGTTCATTGCCTGATGTTGCACCCATTAAGGGGGGCGAATATCGTATCGAGTTTCCCTCAACACAAACACACATCATGATGGGATATCTTGGAATAAAACGCGATGATCCACGGTATCTGGCACTTAAGGTGGGTAACTACAGTTTAGGCGGCGGTGGTTTCCAGTCGCGCTTGATGAATGAAATTCGCGATAAACGCGGATTGAGCTATGGTGTATACAGCTATTTTCTGCCAATGCAGCAGACAGGACCTTTCATTACTGCACTGGCGACTAAAAATAAACAACTTAAGGAAGCGCTGACGGTGAGTGAAAAGGTCATCGACAAATTTCTCAAAACAGGCCCTACAGAGAAAGAGCTGGTGCTGGCAAAAAAGAATATTACCGGCGGATTTCCGCTAACGATTGATTCCAACGGGAAGCTTGTTACTACGCTGGCGTCTATCGGCTTCTATTCTCTGCCAGTTGATTACCTGGATACCTATATTGATCGGATAAATGTACTGGACCGGAAAGCCGTGACCGATGCCCTGCAGTCGGTACTGGGGTCGGAAAATCGTGTAACAGTAATCGTAGGTGCCGGGTTAGTTAAGTAACAGCAAATGAAAACCAGCCAGGTAAGGATTATCGGCGGTGACTGGCGTGGTAGAAAACTCGAGTTCCCGTCTACCGTGCAGCAGCTGCGCCCGACCCCTGCACGCATACGTGAAACCCTGTTTAACTGGTTGTCTCCAGTCATCGATGGGGCCCGTTGCCTCGATCTTTATGCAGGTAGTGGTGCACTGGGTGTAGAGGCGCTTTCCAGGGGGGCGGCGGATGTCACATTCGTTGAATCAGACATTGTCAGTGCCCGATTGCTGCGGCAGAATCTGGCCCATCTGGGCAGCAACTCAAAGGTCTATACTATGGATGCCAGGCGTTTTGTAAGGCAAGTTGGTGGTAAATGGGATATAGTCTTTCTCGACCCACCCTACAGGCACGGTATGCTGCAGCAAATCCTCCGCTTTCTGCATGACAAAGACCGCCTGGCAAAAGAGGCGCTGGTTTATATAGAAGCGGAACGTGAGCTGGGTGAGGTCAACTTGCCCGCAGGATGGCAATACATCAAAACCAGGCAGGCAGGACAGATCGGATATTTCCTTGCTGTATATAATCAGGAAGAAAATTAAGCTATGGTAACTGCACTCTATCCTGGTACCTTTGATCCTGCCACACTGGGTCACGTTGATCTGATTCGTCGCGCAGCCAGGTTGTTTGATAAAGTAATCGTCGGCGTCGCAGAAAACCGCGATAAATCACTGCTGTTTACACTGGAAGAAAGGGTGGCGTTGCTGGAACAGGTAGTGAGCGGCTTAGAGAATGTTCGCGTCATAGGTTTCAATAATCTGCTGATCGACTGTGTTCGTGAACAAAATGCAGACACAATCCTGCGTGGGTTACGGGCAGTATCCGATTTTGAATATGAATTTCAGCTTGCTGCAATGAATCGACACCTTGATCCCGCTATAGAAACCACATTCCTGACCCCGGCAGAAAGCTATGCATTTCTTTCATCCACCCTGATCAAGGAAGTCGCCTCATTGGGTGGGGATGTTAGTGAGTTTGTACCGCCGCAGGTGATGAAGGCTTTGAAAAGGGCTTATGGGAAGTAATTTTCAAGTCATAAAATCTAAGTCATTCACCACAGAGGACACGGAGGGCACCGTGGAAATCATTTTTTGTAAAGCCCTGGAATTTCAGTACAAAGAAGGTCTTTAATCAATTATTTTTAACCTTTAACCCTTTTTCTTTCCTCTGTGACCTCCGTGTCCTCTGTGGTAAAGAATTCTTTGATTTTAAAAGTATCAGAGTTCCAGGACCCAAAATCCTTAAACCTTTCTGTTTTTGCGCTAAATCAATTTTTTCTGTGCGCATTCAGGCTAGAATGTTAAAATTACCGATCATTGCTGCTCTTGTGATGTTAGTGAATTCACTGATGTCACATTTGTTTTTATCTTTTGTGAGTAGAGAGTCAT
Source organism: bacterium BMS3Abin11 (assembly GCA_002897635.1). Classification (NCBI taxonomy): domain Bacteria; species bacterium BMS3Abin11. The sequence continues at coordinate 27,655 of BDTD01000016.1, forward strand.
GGCATTAATTATTACCGATGAATGCATCAACTGTGATGTTTGTGAACCCGAATGCCCGAATGAGGCGATTACCCAGGGTGAAGAAATCTATGAGATCGACCCAAATAAGTGCACGGAGTGCGTTGGTCATTACGATACTCCACAGTGTGTAGAGGTCTGTCCGGTTGACTGTATCCCCAAGGATCCAGATCATGAAGAAACAAAGGAGCAGCTGATGGCAAAATATAAAGCTATGCATGAAGCTTGATTTAGCCCCAATTTTGAATATCTTCGATACACTCGCTCTTGCCTGGTTCTAAGATGGCGACACGTTCTGCAGTGATCCTGTCAGGTGGTTTTATTCCTCTTTTCTTTTCTACGCTTCTTTTTGCTCAGCAAATTGGCGGACAGGCCGGCATCGCCAGTGCCCACCCACTGGCGACATCTGCAGGTTTTGAAATCATTGAAAAGGGTGGCAATGCGTTCGATGCTGCAATAGCTATTTCAGCCACTCTCGCTGTGGTAGAACCGATGAGTTCTGGACTCGGTGGCGGGGGATTCTGGCTACTTCATCGTGCCAGTGATGGCTTTCAGGTGATGGTGGATAGTCGAGAGAAGGCTCCTGCGGCAGCGAAAAAGGACATGTACCTGGATAAGCAGAAGAAGGTGGTTCCCGGATTATCAATTAATGGTGCGAAAGCCGTAGCGATTCCCGGAGTTCCAGCAGCCCTCGTACATCTGGCTTCAAAATATGGACGTTTACCTCTGCGCGAGTCTTTACAACCAGCGATCCGCGTGGCCGAGAAAGGCTTCGCCGTTTACCCGAGGTATCGAAACCTGCTGCAGCTCCGCAAAACACAGCTTAATAGTGACGCCGGTAAAATATTCCTGACTGATACGGGTGAGGTGCCTGCACTCGGAACACTCATAAAGCAAGCTGATCTCGCTAGTACCTTACGAAGGCTAGCAATTGGAGGCCGAAATGGCTTTTATCAAGGTGAGACAGCTGACAAGCTGGTTCAATCGGTCAAAATGGCTGGTGGAATCTGGTCACAGGCCGATCTTGATGCGTACCAGGTAGTTGAAAGAAAGCCGGTAACTGGTAGTTATAAGGGTGCGCGTATCGTCTCTGCCGCGTTACCCTCGTCCGGCGGAATACTACTGGTTGAAATGTTTAACATATTATCTGGTTTTGACCTTGATGCATTGTCTCCGGTTCAGCAGAAGCAAAAACTCATTGAAGCGATGAGGCTGGCGTACCGGGATCGTGCAGAATTTCTCGGCGATACTGACTTTATTCAGGTAGATCAGGCATGGCTCACATCGATGGCGTACGCAGATAAAATAAGAAAAAATATTACTGACAGGGCAACACCATCCGACTTTTTATCGGATGCTCCGTTACCTGAAGGTGAAAATACTACCCATTTCTCGGTAGTCGATGGCGAAGGAAACAGAGTAGCGGCGACGCTTAGCGTCAATCATCCGTTTGGCTCAGGCCTGGTTGCTGCAGGAACTGGCGTTGTACTTAATAATGAGATGGATGATTTCTCTGCGAGTCCCGGTGTCGAAAACAGTTATGGACTTATAGGCTCAAAGGCCAACGCAATTTCTGCTGGCAAACGTCCTTTGTCCAGTATGACACCCACCTTTGTAGAGAAAGATGACAGTGTTTTAGTAATTGGTACTCCGGGCGGCAGCAGGATCATAACAATGCTTCTAATCGCGATACTGGATTACCTTCATAACAGAGGTGGTCTCTATGATTGGGTAGCGCAGGGACGTTTTCACCATCAATACTACCCCGATGTGGTTCAGTTTGAGCTTGGGGGCCTGAGTAAAGCAGAACAGAATGAGCTATCCCAGCTTGGTTATGAACTATGGGAGATTCAGCGAAAGTACGGAAATATGATGGCAGTGCTGCGAAACAACACCACTGGCAGGGTGCAGGCTGTTAGTGATCCCCGCAGGCATGGGAGTGCTGAGGTCAGGACGGAAGGGGTTGGATCTTTAGCAGGTAATAGGTGGGCGGAATAAAGCGTTATGCCGAGACCCTGGATTCTTCGTCGTCTTCCTCTTTAGCAAGAATTTTTTCCATCTTGCGATTGATGTGTTTAATCTTGTCGCCCTGTTCAATTATGCCATCTCTGACATATTTCAATTCTGCCAGGCGGTCATCGAGGGTGTCGGTTGCCTTGTGAATACGTTTAATACTTTCAAGGCGACGCCGAAGTTGAATCTGGTGTTCTCTGATCTGTGCTTCCATCGGTGACATGATGGTCTTCAGCCAGTTGTCGGCATCTTTATTGGCTTTCTGGAAAATCTGTCTGATTCTTGATGAAACTGAATCAAAGAAGCGTTCGGTAATCACGCCCTGATCAAGCATCACAAGTGAAGTTGTTTTTACAAAGCGTTCACTGCTTTGCTCCAGACGCTTGATTTCACGCATGTATTTCCTCGTAGCATAGCCACCGGGTCTGATATTTACCAGGCCATGTTCTTCCTGAAATTTAGAATAGACACCCTGCATCAGTTCCTTGATCTCATTCGATTGTTCAGCTGCAGAGTTAAATGCTTCATACACTGAGGCGAAGAACTTCGTCATGGCCTTCTTGATGCCACGGCTGGTAAAGCTGATCTTCATATTTTTGCGGGTGTTGGCAATCGTAATCTCCATCGCTTTGGGATCAAGATATTGATACAGCGCGACAGTCTGCCGGGTGAATATGCTACGGGTAGCCTGAAAACGCTGTAGGCTGCGCTCCAGATGCTCTTTGTCTGCCTTGACTTTAAGAAGCATGTTTTCAATGACTTCAACATTTTTACTGCTGAGGCCGTCCAGTTCAGCAATGTGTTCATCGACACCAGCAAGCCGCTGATCAATGACCAGTTTGATGGACAGGTTCATCTCCGCCATATCGCGTTTTACCGTATCAGTTACGATATCTCGCTTGGCGGGGATCAACATGTCAGAAAGAGCGCCTTCTAGTTCGAGTATGCGGCTCTTGTTAAGCAGCTTGTTCTTGTTGCGAATTTTGGCCGTCAGCGCTTTTTGTGCTGAAACCGGGAAGATCATTTTCTCGTCGATATTGAGTATTTTTGCTGTTTCCTTAACCTGACGCTTTATTTCATCAGAGATTTCGTCCTGACCACGCAGGTCATCCCACAACACATCAATTTTGTTCAGAATGACGAGACGGCCTTTTGCCCTGCTTGTCAGTTCGCCCACAATTATATGGTCTCTCCAGACGGCCAGGTCAGACTTTGTAACGCCGGTGTCTGCTGCCAGGATGAACATCACACCATGAGCGCTGGCGAGCATATTAAGGGTTAGTTCAGGTTCTGCACCAAGTGCATTCAGGCCAGGTGTGTCGAGTATAACCAGACCCTTGTCCAGCAGAGGGTGTGGAAAATTGATGATGGCATGTCGCCAGCGTGGAATTTCCACTTCACCATTTTCATCAATATGTAACCCGTCCTCATGGCCTTCATCACTGGTGATATGCAGTCCGAGATTCTCGGCATGCCCCGGTTTGACGGTATTGACTTCGGTAATATGTCTAAGCACCTCGGAGATCTGCTCAGCGGAATCGATATCCAGTGGATAGTCGCTCCATTCCTCCGGCATGTTTTTATATTCCTGGATACTGGTGCCGGTAGAACGTGTATCAATTGGTAGCAGGCGAATTGATGGTTCAAAATCATGGTCGTACATTAATTCACTGGGACACATGGTCGTTCGACCAGCACTGGAGGGCAGTACTCGTTTCCCCAGGGTGGAGAAGAATATTGCGTTAATCAGCTCGGATTTACCACGCGAAAATTCGGCGACAAAGGCAATATAGAGTTTGTCATCATTCAGCGTACTAATAATCTGATTAAGGCGCTGTTCGCTGTGGGCATTGGTAAGATCTTCGGCCTTGGCGATATCACGATACTTTTTGATGACGTTTCTGACCTGCTTACGCCACTCGCTGTAGGCCTCAAAATCATCAATAATTCCATGCTTAGTCATCTAATGCCCCTTTGGGTTGGCTTCTTCTGCAACTGTAACTATAGAATCAGTTGTAGAAAAATACAAGAATTTATGATAGTTCCGTTATAAACTTAATGTAGTTTGTTAAGAGTTGATGCTGCTTTTATGCCCTTAAGGGCAAAAATGGCACATTCTACGGGTTGCTACAAGGTTTTATCCCCTCAACGGTCGCTATTTCTGGCAGTTTGGGCAATAAAAGCTGGAACGCTGGCCTATTAATTTACGCTTGATGTTAGCGCCACACTGCAGGCATTGTTCTGCTTCACGCCCGTAGACAAAAAGTGACTGGCTGAAATAGCCGGCCTGACCCTCGGTATTGGTGAAATCTCGTAGTGTGGTGCCACCAGCGACAATTGCTTTATTGAGTACCTGCTTGATTGCAGCTACTAGCATATGACTTGACTGTCGAGTCAGACCAGAGGCAGATATACCGGGCCGTAAGCCGGCATGAAATAAAGCTTCGCTGGCATAGATGTTGCCGATTCCAACAACAATATGTGCGTCCATAATGAGATTTTTAATGCTGCAGTGGCGTTTGCGTGTTTTATGAAACAGATAATTGCCATCGAACTCGCCACTCAGGGGTTCTGGGCCCAGGCTGGCTAGTAAGCGGTGTTCGTCCGCGGGTTGTTTTGTCCACAATACTGCACCAAAGCGACGTGGGTCACGCAGGCGTAAAACTTTTCCATTGTCAAACAGGATTTCAACATGGTCGTGTTTTTCGGCTGCGACAGATTGATCCTGTATGCGCAGACTGCCCGACATGCCGAGATGGATAATAAGGCTGCCAATGCCGCAATCAAGCAGGAGATACTTGGCGCGGCGTTTAACAGAGAGAATTTCCCGACCGGGTAATGAGGACTGCATGTCACTGACCGGTACAGGCCAGCGTAATTTTGGGTTATTGACACGAATTGAGGAAATGGTCTGGCCGGTAATATGCTCGGATATACCGCGGCGGGTTGTTTCGACCTCGGGGAGTTCTGGCATGATAGGGATATTTGTAGTGAGGTTAAAATGATCCGTGTTGCAGGTACAATCCAGAATAATAAGGTTGTAATGGAAAAGTGTAAGTTTATGACAGACAGAGTAGATCTGGTCAATGACAATAGAAGTTTTGACACAGAAAAGGGCGAGAATATCCTCAGTGCCGCACTAAGACAGGGGATAGTCATTCCACACAATTGTCGTAACGGTATTTGTGGCAGCTGCATGGGTTTACTACACTCCGGTAAAGTGGATCATGGCACAGACAGACTGCCTGCGTTGAGCAAAGAAAAAGAACAGCAGGGCTATGTGCTTTGTTGTAAGGCGAAAACAAAAACAAATATCCGTCTGCAGGTGGAAACCATCAATGTTGTGGCAAATATTGAAATAAAGACCTTGACCTGCCGGGTTAAACACATGCAGAAACTGGCTGATGATGTGATGTTGCTGGAGCTGAAGCTGCCGCCGCATGAAAAGTTTGAATTTCGTGCCGGTCAGTATCTTGACTTTTTATTGCCCGCTACTAAACGGCGCAGCTTCTCTTTGGCACACTCCCCAACAAATAGTGAGACGATCCAGCTGCATATTCGACATGTCCCAGGAGGTGCTTTTACTGGAAAGGTCTTTAATGAGATGAAGGTGAAAGATTTGCTACGTATCCAGGGGCCTTTCGGTACTTTTATTATGCGTGACCATAGCCGACCGGCAATATTAATAGCTGGTGGTACCGGTCTTGCACCATTAAAAAGTATGCTGGAAGTTGTAAGAGAGCATGGTTGTGAGCGACCCTTGCATCTGTATTGGGGTGTGAGAGCGGGGAAAGATCTGTATTTCGATGGGCAGTTGAAACAATGGGATAAGGATCTTGACTGCCTGCACTATACACCGGTGTTATCAGAGCCGGATGCGGCAGATGACTGGCAAGGTGTTAGAGGGTGGGTGCATGAGGCAGTAATAGCAGATTTCCCTGATCTGGCGGGACTGGATGTCTATGCCAGTGGCCCGCCACCAATGATTAATGCCATCCAGCAGAGTTTTCCCAGTCAGGGACTGGAGCAGGGGCGGCTCTATTTTGACTCGTTTGAATATTCCAGCGGCGGTGAGTGAGTCTTATGATCAATATCCTCCTCAGGGCCTGGCTGATTGACACTTTTCGGCTCGATGCGTGATTGTGGCGGTATTGTAAAGTCCTGAGCACGACTGCCCAGACAGCTTTCCAGGCCACTTTTGTATGTATGAATAGCCGTATTCGTTGCGCCAAGCGATTCAAATAACCAGCCAAGTTCCAGTATTGCCTCATGACTATCCCCATTCCGTACTGCCAGCTCGAGGTAACTGCGGGCCATGCCCCATAATTGACTTTTTATGGCCAGCCTGCCCATGCAAAGCATTAGCGGCGTTTCGGTTGGGTGGTCAGTGAGCCATGATTCAGCGTGTTTTAGCTGTGCACATGGATCTTTAGTTTTAAGCAGACCATAGATTTCTACCAGCTCGTCAGACCATTCACGCTTCAGCGTGTTTCGAATCAGAGTGTCAGCTTCCGACTGTCTGCCTGTTTCTGCCAGAACACGGCAGTAAGCGGCGATGATTTCAGTTTGCTTACGAAGTTTTTTCGGCAGCATTTTCCAGTTTTTGTCGACTTCAGTATTGTCACTGCTGCTTGCCAGTAACTTTCCCGTTGCCTGAGTTTTCAGAATCTGTAGTTCTTTTTCTGCCAGTGCATGGTATTTACCTGCGGCTGTAAGCGTAGTCAGTAGTTCCTGCCATTGTTCAGCCGTGTTGAGCAGTTTGATCAGGCGGCGTATGACAGCAGGGTTTGCCGGTGTTTGCTGATACAGCACACGGGCGGTGCTAAGTGCCTGTTCGATTTCACCTGCCTGCTCCTGCAACTGGCATTGAACCAGCCCGACAGCTGTTACAGAACCGTCTACGGCAGAAGTGGCGAGAGTGCTTGCTTCGCTGATGCGCTCATCACACTTTTCCTGATTACCATTTTGCTGAGCAATCCAGGCAGCAGCAAGCAGGTTGATTTCAGGTTGCGGGCTATCTGCCAGTCTTCTTGTCAGGAGTTTCTCAGCTTGAGGCCAGTGACCGGTGATCATTTCTGTTATTCCCTTGCGTGTGTCTTCAACGGCTTGATCGCGGTTACGCTGCGTTTGCCAACGTCGCAGCCTTGACTGCGTGTTAAGCAGATTGTCGAGCAGGCGAAGCAGGAGATAAAAAAGAACGAAAATAATCAGCAGGCCAAGGATGAACACTATCAGCGAGGTTTCAATTGCCCAGGGCTGCCGGCTGATCAGAACGTAACCGGGTTTGTCAGCCAGCATCGTCAGTCCAATACCGGCGGACAGGGCAAGAAAAATTAAGATCAGAAAGCGCATTATTCCTGCTTACTTTCGGTAACAGCTTTCAGGCTACTGAGCGAGCCGCTGATGTCGGGGAGCGGCGGAGCAGGGTCAATAGCGGCGAGTTCCTTCAGTTCAGTATGTACCCATTTGGTTTTCTGGCTAGTGCTGTCAAAATATTTCGTCAACCATTGCTGTGCCTGCTGCAGACTGCTTCGGTAAATGGGCGTGTCTTTAAGCAGCAGGGCAATGCGGGCGCTCATTAACATGGCCTTGATGTTCTCACGTAAAAAATAATTTTGCTCAGGTGGCAGCAGTGGAATCTCAGGATGATCGATACGACGTATCTTCACCAGGCTGGACATATCCTGTGCTAGCTGTTGCCAGATAGAGGCAGATGCATTGCTGCTGATTGCTGGTTCAGACCTGGTCGTGGTGGGAGTCTGATGATCCGTAGGCAGTTGATCAATGGCCTGTTCGACAGCGCGCAGTCGGTTGATGGTACCTGCCAGGTCTATACGATTTATCTGTTGCAGACTGGCTATGTCCCTGGCAATCTGTTTACGTACCGGCTGCAGTTCAGGATCACCACCGTCTGCAATGCGTCGGTCTGCAATGCGGAGCGCTGCTAGCGCTCCATCTATATTTCCTGCAAGTGCCAGCTGATCAACGGCGAGCTGTAGCAGTTGATGCACCTCTTCAACAGACCATGTCTGTTGTGTGTTTTCAACACGCGTAAACAGCCGGGTCATCGATTTTTTTATCGATTGCGTTTCAGCAGACTGGCGTTCAATCGATTGTTGCAATTGCTGCCGGCTGTCTTTCAGATCTGTATTGATAGTTTTCAGGGAGCTTTCGATGGTGCTGATTGTGGAAGTGATTTGCTGAGATCGGCTATTTTGCGACAGGAACAGGTATCCGCTGGCTGCCAGGGCAGCGAGTGATAGAAGTATCGAAATTGCCAGGCCGAAACCGCTTTTACCTGTCTTCGGAGGCTTTATAGAGTCGCTATCGATACCGTCTGCATGCACCTCATCACTCGAATCGTCGACTGCGCTTACAGGTATAGCTTCGCCAATATCATTGTCATCTGTTTCAATTTTGCTGTTTTTAGTTTTGCTCATGTCAGTTTTTGGCTGGTTCGTACATCAGGTCGTTTTTACAGCGCAATGTACTGTCACAGATTCAAGTACATCTTCATCATGTGCGGAAGGCATCAGTACCGGAGTTAATTTGTACCCCAGTTTGCCACACAGTTCCACCATTGTAGATGAAATAACATATAATGGTGTGGTGTTTAGTCGAGGTAGATCGTTTTTGTTTACCATCTGGTATAGGTTTTTCAGGCCTTCCGCACTGGTGAGGATGATACCGTTTAAGGAATTCCTGTCCCATAGTCGGCTTAGTATTTTCGTATTTGCCTGTGGGCGGCTGCGTTCATAGCATTCAAAATAATCAATCTGTGCACCACGTAGGCACAGTGTTTCTGCGAGCTTTCCCCTACCACCGTTGCCGCGGATAATCAGTATGCGTTTTCCCTTTACTGAGTGCATTGCAGGCTCAGCTAACAGGCCTTCAGAGTTAGCAGTCGTGCTGGAAACAATATTCGTGCTGTAACCCAGAGTCCGTAGTTGCTGGGCTGTACCATTACCGATGGCAGCAATTTGCGTATTTTGGGGCCAGCCTGCCTGCTGTAACAGGGCAGTTCCATAGATTGCTGCGTTACGGCTGATAAATATGGCGATATCGTACATATTCAGCTGTTTTGCTAGTTCTAGCAGTCTCTCCTGCTCTGGTATAGCGGTGATTTTAATGACCGGGAAGTGAACTACGGTCGCGCCGGCATTCTCGAGTATGTCGATTAGCTTGTTGGCCTGACCTATGGGCCGGGTGACGACCAGGGTACAGTTTTGTAGCGGGTGTTTTGTCATTCTATAAGGTTTTGTTGACGGCCTGTGACAATGTTTATTATGTATGATACTAGAAATAAGAGGTCTCTTTTTTATTATTTTTTTTTGAATTTATTCGTGTTTTTCGCCCTTTATGGGCGAGTTCATTTCTTTTCTACGGACAAAAGAAACGGAACCAAAGAAAAGCCGCCCCGTTGTGTTGGCCTGCGGCTGCTCTGCGCGCTTCAGTCTGAACCGGGCACGGTGAACTCGGGCTACGCCCTCAGACATGCACCGCGCTATTCCGGCCCAGCCTTCCAGTGCTCGACAACCCAAAAGGGGATGGGAGGTCAAAGATCAAAGCTTGAGTGGGCAGCTATCGAGACATGGCCGACGAAAATAGACAATCACTAACAATTTTAAATCTACCCGGAAGTAGACATCCTGAGATCTAGTTAGAATCTCGGTTTTGAAGCTGTTGTAGAATTACATTCTGAAATAAAAATCTACTTGGATAGTTTTTACATTGATAAATAGGCTTGACCCCATCTCTTATGCGCATCATTATGAAAGATGGCTCTGCGATCTCGACCACGGTTCATTACATGATGAAGCGCTCCTTAATATTCAATTCGGGAAGGTCTGGGCATGGCTGAAAGGTTAATTCAGCTTTTATACATAG
>BDTD01000017.1 GCA_002897635.1 bacterium BMS3Abin11
TAGAAACAATTAAGCCCGCCAATCTGCATCAATCACTTGACCACTAAAGCCCGTATCAGTAATATTCGCGCTCCACAATTCCCCGATAGCTCAGTTGGTAGAGCAAGTGACTGTTAATCACTGGGTCCCTGGTTCGAGCCCGGGTCGGGGAGCCAAATTCCTGATATTTATCAGACACTTAAGCGGTTGCATTAGCATCCGCTTTTTTGTTGCCTGACACAGCGTGACCATATCGTGACCTGTTTCCATCAATTAAGCTAAGTGCATTACGAACATTTTCAGGTGACAGGTGTGCATATCTCTCAGTCATCGTGATTGATGCGTGACCTAAAAGGTCTCTTACCTCTGCCAGTGCAGCTCCTGCAGAAACTAGCCAGGCAGCACAAGTATGACGCATATCATGAATACGAAAATCTTCAATTCCTGCGGCACTGCATGCGGTAGCAAAACTCTTTTTCACTGACTGAATCCTTTCACCTTTTTTGTTGCAAAACACCCATGGGCTATCTGGACAAAATCGAGCTCGAAAATCAGCCCGACCCTCAAGCGCAGACATTGCCTTACTGTTCAAAGGAATGGATCTGCGCCGCCCAGTTTTAGTCTGGTGCGGTTCCAGGTAAAATATTTCTGCCTGGAGATCCACCCTTGACCACGTAAGCCCGAGCATTTCCTGACTTCTACAACCTGTATATAAAGCAAGCAGAATAAAGTCATGTAAATGCGGCGCCCGAAGCAAACCCCTGGCTTTATCAAGCAATGCGACAGATTCCTTAACAGAAATCCATCTTGCCCTGCCTGGCGGCTCTTTGAGCTTCCTTCCCTTAACGACATTTGGAAGATCCCACTCCCATTCGCGGTTAGCAAAATTAATGGCTGCCGAGAATAGTGCTAGCTCCCGGTTTATGCTTGCATTACTGACGTTTTCTTTTCGCTTAGAAATATAGGTTCTTATATCAGAAGCAGTCAATTCATTCATGATGCAGCCCTTGAATACGCTGCGAAGATGTCGTGTACTCGTTATATCTTTGTTAGCACTGCGCTTCTCATCTGCAGTTGCCTTCAAATACGCATACATTAACTCTTCAAAGGTTCTTCTTGGTACTTCATCCCATTGACGTGTACGATACGAATCTAGCTTCCATTTTGTTTCTAACGCTTTCGCCTCCTTTCTGATTGTGGTTTCAGTAGATCGTCTAACTCTTTTCCCGCGGTGGTCGGTGAAACTTGCCCACCAAATTGGGCTATCTTTGCGACGGTATGGCATGTGCTATTCTCCTTGTGCACACGTGGCCCCGCGCTGGATATATTATGCGCGAGAAACATATTTTTTTCTACCCACTCTTGAACTGCGGCAACCGGAACTTTCAAGGAGCGGCGAACCGTTACGCCAGGCAATTCACCATCACCTATCATCCGTCGTACTGTACGGGCTGATATATCTCCCAACTGCATTGCCGCTTCTTCCAGACTCCAAAGTAGGACTTCACTTCCTTTTGTCGTTTCATCATCAATATTAAACATTTTGCGTTACCGAATTATCGTAAAATTGGGCAAGGTCTTTAATACCCTCCTATACTTTTTCCTAATGGTTTTACATAACACTGTTTTTATAGTTGCAAGAATTATGATGTATTTACATATTTTATCTCATAAGAAAAAGTAGCCTTCTAATGGCAATGCTAGCTACTGAATCATTCCCTTTTATGCACACTACTGCCAGCACTACATTAATCGTTAACATCACTTACACACACAAATCGCCCACCAGGTTGATTAGCCTCAACATTATGAATATTTTACATTATAATACTGATAACTCAAATTTTTATGATTATTTTACATATATTAACCTGTGACCGCTTCCATTAAAGTTAACGCCATTCGGCATTATTGGTAACACAAGCCATGTACAAAGCATAAATCTACCGCTGATGCCATACATCTGCCTCGCTTGTATAATTTAATTATCATGACTGTTTGATATTTCGAATCAGTGACTCGTAGAACCTCTGGTGTCGCCTCACATTCTACATTTGCTGGCTTCACCAGAAACAACGCCTTGACCCGAATCATCGGTATAAACACCATTGAATCCTGATTTTGTTTCAAGACTAACGATTTTTGTTAACTTGTCGCCATTAAAATATAGTTTGTGACTACCCTCAGTCTCTTTCCGAGCAGGTATTCCAATCCAGCCAATGCAAACAGCCTTGCCATCTAAAACCTTTTTTGTAGAAGGATAGGACCAAATCTCTATATCTGATTTTTTCTCAATACTAAGAGGATTACCAAATAATTCTGATACCCTTTTTTTACTTGCGCCTAATTTAATAACCTCCATTGAATACCGGACTTTATACACATCAGATTTACGAAGCTGTCTTTTGTCTACAGAATTAGGCTCCATCCTCTCTACCCCATACCAGCACCCTGACAGTAGTAGTGTGAGAAGAATAAATACTGTTGTTTTTAAAATCATAACTGCTCCTTGTTTTAGCTTTTAAATGTTTATATCAATTTATACAATGCGACATAGTTAACCTGCATCAGATGAAATACCCAAAAATATGCGGAAAGATGTAAAAGAAGCTTATTGGGATAAAAACATATGCTGGCAGCCTCACCAGTACACCTGAAAAATTCTGAAATTTAGATGGCCATTTGTGCAGTGAAGCACGCATAAACGCAGAGCTAATGACGACGATAGCCATGACAATTCCAATGATAGAAGCGGATATAAGCCCTGTCACATCGACATCTGCACCCACATCCTTTTTTATAAGGTACAGTGAAAATAACAATATAAATCCCCATACAAGACCAGCAACCAAAATCATAATCACTGCCAATGCTCGAATTGAGATATCAAGCATTTTTAGCAACCTTCGCCCCAGGCTTCTGCTCTGAGATTCATTAAATGAGTCATCCATGATTTAAGCTACTCCCAGCTCGAAAACTGCCCTTCTTCGGACAAATCCTTCAGAGCACTCTCAACCCCTTTGGTAAATGACTTTCTATCACCTGACCACTGAACAGGCACACCAACAAACACATCACAGAAGAATGGTACGAATATGGCCTCTCCTTTTGGCAATGCCTTACCAAGTCCATGCAGGTAAATCGGTATAATTGGTACATCAGGATGCTTTTCGGCAATGCGCGCAATACCCTGTTTACAATGCGCCATCTGTTCCGGCTCGCCACGAGATCCTTCAGGGAAAAGAATCAGTATTCTGTCATCATTCAGTGCTTGATGAATGCCAGCGAACAAATCCTCACCTTTTTTGGGTTTACGGCTAAGAGGCAGAATTCCTATGATATTCAGTGCAAACCAGGCGACCAGTTTATTCCGCAGAAAATAGTCGGCAGCGGCAACGGGCTGCAACTTCGGCAGTAGCCTGGCCGGCAACAGGGTCATCAGCACCATCGTATCGAGGTGACTGTTGTGATTGGCCACGATAATGGCTGGTCCATTCGCGGGCAGTCTCTCCCTGTGGCGAACATTCATGCCCAGCCCAATCATCACTACAAAACGAACGATGACGTTATACCAGACAAATCTCAGTAGCTTATTCACAGTAGTCACTGTCTCCTCAGTAATACAGGAAAAAGACAAAGTGAAAGAAAAGCGGTGCGGTATAGGTCAGGCTATCGATTCGGTCAAGAATCCCGCCATGACCGGGTAGCATGCTACCGGAATCTTTCACGCCGATATCCCGTTTCAGCGCCGATATGGTCACGTCACCGATAAAACCGGCAAGACCAATAAGCATGCCTGCAAGCACTGCCACCTGCCAGCTAAAGGGAGTCAGTATTGGTGCAAGCAGCACGGCCAGACCCGTAGTCGTGCTTACGCCACCGATAAAACCTTCCCAGGTCTTGTTCGGGCTGACCTTTGGAATTACCTTGTGTTTACCTAGCATCTTCCCCCACAGGTACTGGGCTACATCATTGAACTGGGTCAGAAATACCAGATATAGAACCAGTCCCGCGCCACCGGCAACAGGATTCCCTGATGCAGGCAGAATCAGCAGAAAGGCGACATGGCTGATACTGAACACCATGGTCATCAATCCCCAGTGCAGGGTACCTACTGCGCGCAGGAAGGCCTTTGTCTCACCGATCATGATCATGCGCATAGGCAGAAACAGGAACATATAGACCGGAATGAAAATGATGAACATGCCATACCACTCCAGCCAGACAAAGTAGTACTGCAGCGGAATTGCAAGATAGGCCCAAAACAGCACCCGACGGTCAGCCCGTCGCGTAGGGATGATAGAAAAGTATTCTTTCAGTGCCAGAAAACTGATAAAAGCAAAAAACACTAGCGACACGTTCTTGGACAGCACAATAGCTGCCGTGAACATGGTCACCATCACCCACCAGGAATTAATGCATTGGGACAGTTCGGTATAGTCCTTTTTCGGATTGCTGCGGCGTAGAATAAAAGTCACCGCTGATGCGAAAATCAGTAGTCCATACAGACCCGCCATCATTGCCAGCACGTTTGTTGGAATGTTCGCAATCATGCCACTGCCTCCAATGCCCGACGAGCACGATTGATAATAGTAACAACTGTCAGCAGCAGTATCACAAGTAGCAGCCAGTTCACCCAGGGAGCAAGACTGAATCCAAGGCCTGCCACCAGTGCAATAGCTCCAAACACAAAGGCGCGATCGCTTTTACCCATCGGCCCGTCATAGCGCCGCTCTGCCCCAATCTGGACAGCAACGACACCCGTCATCTCACTCATCACACTCAATAGCACCACGACTACGACCAGTGCGGGAGATATACCCGGCACCAGGCACAAAGGAAGGTAGAGCGCTGCATCTGACACAACATCTCCAAGCTCATTCAGTATGGC